>NZ_AP024829.1 GCF_019668465.1 Mycobacterium senriense
GCCGGCCAGTCGGGAGCCAGCCCCGCACACCGGCTGGCATAGGCCACCCCCAGATCAGCCACCAGCGGGGTGATCGACAAGCCGTCGGCGGCGATATGGTGCACCACGGCCACCAACACATGCTCGTCGCCGGTGACGCGGAAAAGCCGTGCCCGCAACGGGATTTCGGTCGCCAAGTCAAACGGGTGACGCGCCGCCGCTTCGATGGCCTCCTCTAGCTGTGTTGCCGACCATCCGGTGGCATCAACGACGTCCCAACCAAAGTCGGCCCGCCCGGCGGGGATCACCACCTGCTGGGGTATACCCTCGGGCGCCGCAAACAGGGTGCGCAGGCTCTCGTGGCGGCCCACCACATCGCCCAGCGCCGCACCCAACACGTCGGCATCCAGGCGCCCGCCCAGCCGCAACGCCGCCGCCATGTTGTAGATCGGTGAAGGCCCCTGCAACTGGTCGATGAACCACAACCGGTTCTGGGCAAACGACAACGGCACCACCGCGGGCCGCTCGACGGCCACCAACGGCTCCAGCCCAGTCCCATCGGCACCGACCCGCAGCGCCAGCTGGGTAACCGTGGGCGCCTCGAACACGGTGCGCACCGCAAGACCGGCGTCCAGACTCGCGTTGATCGCGCCGACCAGGCGCATCGCCGACAGCGAATCCCCACCCAAGTCGAAAAAGGAGTCGTCGACACCGACCCGTTCGAGCCCGAGTACCTGGGCGTAGATGCCGGCCAGGATCTCCTCGGTGGGTGTTTCCGGGGCCCGGTACGCACCGACGGTGTACTCGGGTGCCGGCAACGCGCGGGTATCGAGTTTGCCGTTGACCGTCAACGGCAGCGCGTCCAACACCACCACCGCGGCCGGCACCATATACTCCGGCAACCGCTCGGCCAGCTGGAGACGCAGCTCGGCCGGATCGGCGGTCCCGATGACATAGCCCACCAGCCGCTTATCGCCCGGGCGGTCCTCACGGGCGGTCACCACCGCCTGCTCCACCCCGTTCAGCCCGGCCAGCGCCGCACGCACCTCACCGAGCTCGATGCGATAGCCACGGATCTTCACCTGCTCGTCGGCACGGCCCAGATACTGCAGCTGCCCATCAGCACCCCAACACACCAGATCCCCGGTGCGATACATCCGCGCGCCCGGCAACCCGAAGGGACAGGCTACGAACCGCGATCCGGTCAACTCGGCCCTGCTGATGTACCCAACCCCGACGCCGACACCCGCCACATACAACTCGCCGACGACACCGACCGGCACCGGCCGCAACCAACCATCCAGCACAAACAACGCCGCAGTCGACACCGGCGCACCGATCGGCGGCGTCCCCGATCCCGCCGCCAATGCACTCATCGACGCATACACCGTGGCCTCGGTCGGGCCATAGGCATTGATCACCACCCGCCCCGGCGCCCACCGATCCACCACCTCGGCCGGACACGCCTCACCGCCGAGCAGCAACGCCACCGACTCCAACCCCTCCGGCGACAACGTCCCCACCGCAGAAGGGGTCTGGGTCAACACATTGACCCGTTCACCGACCAGCAGGGCGTGGAACTCATCCGGGGAGCCGACCACCGAGTCGGGCACGACCACCAACCGGGCACCGGTGAGCAGCGCGGCCCAAATCTCCCACACCGAGAAGTCGAAAGCATAGGAATGGCACTGCGTCCACACCTGCGCCGGCGGCAGGTCTGAGGGCTGCGAGTCCGCCAGATGGGTCAGGTTGCGGTGGGTGACCGCCACTCCCTTGGGGACACCTGTCGTGCCCGAGGTGTAAATGAGGTAAGCAATGTCGTCAGGGGCCGGCACCGAGACCGCAGTGCTGGGTTGCGCTTCGACAGCCTCGTCGTTGACATCGATGACCACTACGTCATGCCCGTCCAGCCGCGGGCGCAGCTCCGCGGAGGTGATCGCGGCGATCGGCGCGGCATCGGTGAGCATGAACCCGATCCGCGCCGCCGGCAACGCCGGGTCAATCGCCAGGTAAGCCGCCCCGGTCTTCAGCACCGCCAGCATCGCGACGATGGCCGAGGATGAACGTTCCAACAGCAACGCTACCCGTTGCCCCGCACCCACCCCATGGCCGATCAGCAAGTGCGCCAACCGGTTAGCCGCTTCCTCGAGTTCCCAATAGGTCATCGAGCGGCCCTCGAAAGTCACCGCCCCAGCCTCTGGGGCACGGGCCACCTGTTCAGCGAACAGCACCGGGATCGACACCGGCGGTGGTGCGGGTTGGGTCAACACCGACCGATTGCCCCACCCATCTAGCCGGGCGCGCTCACCAGCACTAAGCACATCCACCGACGACAACGACCGTGTCGGATCAGCGGCCATCGCCACCAACAGCTGCTGCAACCGCCTGGCTAAATCCGAGACGTCAAAACTCGAAAAAGGCTGCCCGGCGCCGGCCGTGCTGAAAAGCTGCTCATCACCGAATCCATAGAACAACAGCCCGAAGTGACCTATCGGGCCAAAAGTGGTATAGGTCGCTGTTGCCGGAACACCGGCAAGATCCAGGGTCAGTCTGGCCGGCACGAAATTAAGAACTACCCGATTTGTCGCCTGCGTGAGGCCGCGAACATCACCGTCATTCTCGAGAAGATGCACCGGAAACCGCTGATGTTTCACCGCTTCTCGTATTCGTGAGTCAACGTGTTTACAGAAATCGGCCACCAAAAATTCCGGCGACGCTGTCAAGACCAGCGGTACCACCCCGGCCACCATCCCAGGAAGCAGCTTTGACGCGGGACCTACTCGCCTGCTGACCGGGAAGTTGAACACTACCTCTGAACCGTCAGCGTCGAACGCACCCACCAGAAGTGCGCACGCCGCAGTGAGGACCGATGATCGACGGATACCCAACCTCTTGGATAGCTCTTTGATTCGGCCGAGGACGAGTGGATCCAATTGAACCGGCGCCGACGGCCAATACGAATCCCGCTCCCTCGCGGCCTGAGGCAACCGATAATCCGGGCTGCTTTCCTGCGGAAGGTTCTCGCTCCAATAGGCCTGATCTTCCAAATAATCGCTGGACGCTTCGTACTCTGACTCGCAGTCAACCAAGTCCTCTAAAGAGCCAAAAAATCGAGGTGGAATCGGGGCGCCGGAGACAATGGCAGAGTAAATAGTTGCAATCCGACGGCCTACCAGGGCAATGCCGGTTCCGTCTATGATTATGTGGTGGCTGCATACGAACCAGTAATATTCGTCGGGCCGTGTCTGGAATAATGCAAATTTGAACAGGGGGCCGGTGAACGGCATGGGCGTGCGTTGGATCGAGGACGCGAGTTCGTGGGCTTTCTGCACGGGATCCCGCGAACCGCTCAGGTCATAGAAGGGCAGCTCGACATCCGGATAGTCCATCGCCCGTTGAAAAACCTGGCCATCCACCTCGAAGATGGCGGCCCTGCTCGGTTCGGCCTCCTGCACCGCCCGCCGAATCGCCCATTCGAGGGCCTCACGGTCTACCGCGCCCTCGATTTTGGCGAACAGGCCGAGCTGCCACTCCGTACCGAGCTGGCCCGTTTCCTGCGAAAGCCAAATGTCGAGCTGGCCCCGCGTCAGCGGATATGCCTGGGCATCGGGATTTGTCGACCGCCCGCACGGTTCAACGATCAAAACCACGACCTGCCAGCCTCTCGCGCAGACTCTTCGGACGGATGTCAGCCCAGTTCTGTTCGATGTACTCCAGGCATGCAGCGCGATCCGCTTCGCCGTAAACCCTCTGCCACCCGGCTGGAATGTCGGCGAACGCCGGCCACAGGCTGTGTTGCTCTTCGTCGTTGATCAAGACGAAGAAGCTGCCATTGTCATCATCGAACGGGTTGGTACTCACCGGTCCTCCAAATTTCGCTTGGCATGGGTCGAACAGTTCGCTGCACTAGCTATTTCGACCAGTTGCTCTAGGGCTTGGCCCGGCAACGGCTCCATGCCCGTTGCATGATCCAGAGCGTTATGCGTTTCAAACCCGCTGTCTGGCTTATTAAGCCGGGTAGCGTAGTCACTACGCGCACATCGAGTGGTAGACGCAAACCGACAGAGTGGCTTGCGTAGTGACAAGCAAACGCTCACCGAGGATGCGCGTGCTAGCGCGGATTGCGTTCTGCAACAGCGTGTTTCGTCGAAAGTGCCGACTATTGGCCGTTACGCAGGGACTCGGACCTCGGCCGCGACGACCACGAGGGCCGTTGCCGGACACCCGGTACGGCGGGCAGAACTCGTCATTTGCCCTGCGCCTGTTTCACATTGGTAAGTGGATGAGCCGTTGGCGCCTGCTCTTTGACGCCAAGCATCGCGAAGATCGAGTAGAGGCGTCCGACACCCTCGGGACTGCGACAAGCAGTCTCGTCGGCGGTCGTAGACACGTAGCCGACTGCGAGCTACAGCTCCCCGGCGTCGATGGCTTTCTTGACTTCCTGCGCGTGGGCCACCTGCGCGGCGGTGTACCCGATCAGCAGCGCCACCACGTTGAGCAGCACGACTACCCCAGCCAGCCACAGCATTCCGTAGGTGTAGCCGCGGTCCAGCGCATGCAACTGAGCGGAGTTCATGGACTTCACCGGACCAACAGTGCCGCCCAGGGATAGTGTGCGCGACGTTACGGCGGCCTGGACGATGACCAGAACCAGCGGGCCGCCCAAGGTCTGCAGCATCACTGAAATCGCCGATGTGGGCCCGATGCGGTCGGAGCCGACGCTGGCGATCACCGATAGCGTGAGCGGGACGAAGATCGCGCCGATACCAGTAGCACCGATGAGGAGCGGCAAAACAAGATTCGGGAAGTACGGGATCCTGGCGTTGAGTGTCGCGCCGTACAGCGTCGCGACCAAAATCAGGCTGCCGCTGGCGATCACCACCACTCGCGGCGGGAACGACATCACCAGCTTCGACGCCACGCCCACCCCGATGGCCACCCCGATGCCGAACGGGATGAAAGCGATGCCAGCGTGCAGCGGACTGTAGCCCATGATGGTTTGCACGTAGAGACCGACCAGCACGGTCAGGGTGAAAAACACTCCACCGGCAAGGAACGTAGCCGCGAACGCGGCCAGCCGGTTGCGGTCGAAGAACAGGTTGAACGGCACGATGGGGTTCTCCGCGGTGCGCTCCACCACGACGAACGCCACGAAAGCGGCCAGAGCCACCAAGCCCGAACCGATCGTGATGGCCGACCGCCACCCCACCTCCGGGCCCATCGAGAGACCGAACACGGCGGCGGTACAGGCCAACGTGGCCAATACAGCCCCGGTGGCGTCGAGCTTCATCCGCTCCTTCTGTGTTTCCTGCCGCGTGATGACGGCCAGGTAGATAACCGCCAGCCCGATCGGTACGTTCACCAAAAACGCCAGCCGCCACGACACGTCGGTGAGCGCCCCGCCGACCACCAGGCCCAGCACCCCGCCGAGACCGGTCATCGCGCCGAGCACCGCCGTCGCCGCATTGCGCGTCGACCCCTTCGGGAACGTGGTCGCTATCAGCGCCAAATTAGTCGGTGCGATGATCGCGGCGGCCGCGCCGTGCAGCAGCCGTGCCGATATCAACGTCCTTCCGTCCCAGGCGATGCCGCACAAGGTCGAGGCGAAGGTGAACAGCGCGACCCCGAGGATGAAAGCCCGCTTGCGGCCGACAGTGTCTCCCAGGCGGCCACCCAGCAGCATCAGGCCACCAAAGGTCAGCATGTAGGCGGTAATCACCCAGCTTCGCCCGGCATCCGACAGGCCGAGCTCGTTCTGGATCCTGGGCAGCGCGAAGATCGCGACGGGGCCGTCCATCGCCACCATCAGCTGCATACCGCCGATCGCGACGATTACGGCGAACCGGCGAGACCGCAGGAAAGCCGGAACGTGTCTCTTCGCATGATGGAGCGTGGTCGGTTCGCTAGACATCTTCGAACCGCTACTTCGCCGGGGCGCCCTGGTTGACGAGGGCCTCGAAACGTTTTTCCCAGCGAAGATAGTTGCCGGCGAGGCCGGTGAGAGGCACGAAGGGCATCGCGATCACCGACGTGAACACCGAGTTTATGATATTCGCCGGGAAACGCATCGGCCGCATGATGTCGACGAAAAGGATCACCCGGACCCCGTCGGTCCGGTTCCAGGCCTCGTGCTCGAAGGTGTCATCGAAGATCATCACCTTGCCCTCCTGCCAATTACGGGTCTGCGACCCGACTCGGATGGCACACATCTCGGCCGGCTCGGGAATGAGCAGCCCGAGATGGAGGCGGAGCACGCCCTTCCAGGGACCACGATGCGGCGGCAGGTGCTTGCCGGGCGCGAGGATGGAGAAGAAGGCGGTCTTCATGCCCGGCATCTGCTTGAGGAGCTTGGTTGTTTCCGGACAGCGGCGGCAATTCCCCCGCGCCTTGAGACCGTAGGCGTAGAAGAAGAACGTTTTCCAGCCGTCGTCTTGGGTGAGCGCCTTCTGGGCCGGCTGGAGTTCCTGGAAGGCAGGGAGGTCCGCCGCGTAGGGCAGAAGCGCATCGAGCTCGGCACGGACCTTGCTCCAATCAGCCTCGACCGCCCCAACCCAGGGAAAGTCCTGGGGGTCGAAAAACTCGTGGTCGCCGTACGTCGAGGCACGGCCAATGAAGTTTTCAAATTTAAAGAACATGTTTTGTATGAATTGGTAGAGCCAGATGCGCGTTCGCAACAAGAATCCTTGCTGCTGTTGCGTCTCGCTCTCCACAACGCGACCGAACAAATCCTTTTCGATTTTTTGCATGGAGCCTAGCCCCTCTCTGAGTGTGATGTCCATCTTGCCCAAGCCCGGGAACGCACTTTCGCTGCGATCATTCCATGCACGCACCTTCGATTTCTAGTAGAAGTTTGAGTTGCTGGCCAAACAGGATGAGCGATTCGGTACTCATCATTTCTTGATGCGTGCAGTTAATCGGGTAGCTGTTGATGTTGCCTGCAACATAAGGTCGCCAGCTTTGCGTCGCAGACGAAGCCCGATCGCCCTCATCCGCGACAGCCGCGAATATATCTACGTCACCATCGAAAACACCCGGTTCGTGCACTCGCGCCAACGCGAGATTGGTAGCGTCGTTGCGCACAATCAGATCGAGCAGCGGCTTGTATTGAGCAAATTCGACAAAACCTCTTTCGCGGAGTAGTTCTTCTACCCACTCATAGGTAAGCGGCTCATCCTGATCGGGAATGTCTATACGACAGAACCGCAAAACTTCCTCTAGCGCCTTCTCGACTAAGACATCGTTATTCAGCATGTCACTGCTTGGGATATCCAGTAAAGCGTCGAGAAGGACAAGGCGCGCGATCAAGCATCCGCGCCGTTGCAGCTCGATGGCAATTTCATGCGCGACGACGCCTCCGAAAGACCAGCCGAGAAGGTTGTAGGGCCCGGTAGGATCTATTTCTTGGATCCGGTCGGCATAAATTTTCGCCATATCGAGGATTGATGCGGGTTCGGCCTCGTCATTTTCCGAGGTTTGTTGAATTCCGATGATCGGGCATTCCAAATAATTACCCAGAGCGTGATACGGCCAGACCAGCCCACTCGCGGGATGAATGCAGAACAGCGGGACGCCGGCGCCCTGCTTGAGGAATTCAACGGGGACTACTTCGGCCTCGCTGGCATCTTGAGCCAACTGTTGGCTCAGGCTTCTCACCGAAGGCGCCTGGAAGAGGGTGCGCACCGCAAGGCTTGTGTCCAAGGACTTGTTGATCGCGGCGATCAGGCGCATTGCTGACAGGGAGTCTCCGCCCAGGTCGAAGAAGGAGTCGTCAACCCCGACTCGTTCGAGGCCGAGTATGTGGGCGTAGATGGTTGCCAGGGTCTCTTCGGTGGGGGTAGACGGCGCCCGGTATCCACCGGCGGTGTATTCCGGTGCCGGCAGGGCGCGGGTGTCGAGTTTGCCGTTGACTGTCAACGGCAGCGTGTCGATCACCACCACCGCGGCCGGCACCATGTAGGCCGGCAGCCGCTCGGCCAGTCGGGTGCGGACCTCGGTTGGGTCGGCGGTGCCGGTGAAATAGCCGACCAGGCGTTTGTCGCCGGGGCGGTCCTCGCGGGCGATCACCGCGGCCTGGTCCACCCCGTCGAGGGCGGCCAGCGCGGCGCGGATTTCGCCGAGTTCGATGCGATAGCCGCGGATCTTGACCTGCTCATCGGCGCGGCCCAGGTACTGCAGCTGGCCATCCGGGCCCCACTTCACCAGGTCCCCGGTGCGATACATGCGCTGTCCGGACTGGTCGAACGGGCAGGCCACAAACCGCGACGCGGTCAATCCGGCGCGGCGCACATAGCCGACCCCGACCTGGGTGCCGGCCACATACAACTCCCCGACCACCCCGGCCGGTACCGGTTGCAACCACCGATCCAACACGAAGAAGGCAGCACCCGGCACCGGCGCACCGATCGGCACGACATCGCTGCCCGCCGTCAGGGGGGCGCTCAAAGCCACCCACATCGTCGTCTCGGTCGGACCGTATTCATTGATCATCACGCGACCGGGTGCCCACCGATCCACCAGTTCGGCCGGGCAGGCCTCACCCCCGACGAGCAGGGTCACCGATTCCAGTCCCTGCGGCGGTAATGTCCCTGCCGCCGAGGGGGTTTGGCATAAGACGCTGACCTGTTCGGCGATCAGCAAGGCGTGGAAATCCTCCGGTGAGGCCGCGACCGACTCGGGCACCACCACCAGGCGCCCACCATGGAGCAGGGCGCCATAAATCTCCCAGCCCGAGATGTCGAAGCTGTAGGAGTGCCACTGCGACCACACCTGTGCGGGTCCGGCCAGATCCGGATCCATCGACCCCAGCAGCGCGGTGACGTTGTGATGGGCGATGGCAACGCCTTTGGGCACCCCGGTCGTGCCCGAGGTGTAGATCACATAAGCAAGATCGTCGGTTGCCGGTGCCGCCAATCCCGTGCACGGATACGTCTGGATACGCGGATCGTTGACGTCGATGACCGGCACCTCATGCCCGTCGAGGCGCTCGGCCAACCCCGCAGTGGTGAGCGCGGCGATCGGCGCGGCATCGGCGAGCACGAACCCGATCCGGGACGCCGGGTGCGCGGGGTCGATCGGCAGATAGGCCGCCCCGGTCTTGAGCACCGCCAGCATAGACACGATCGCCTCGGCGCACCGGGAAAACAGCAGCGCCACAGTCTGTCCCGGACCTGCCCCGCGCCCGGCCAGCAGATGCGCCAACCGATTCGACGCCTCATCGAGCTCGCCATAGGTCATCGAGCGATCACCGCACACCAGCGCAACGGCGTTCGGGGTGCGGGCCACGTGGGTGGCGAACACTTCCGGGACCGACACCGCAACGCTCGACGGGTTGGTCAAAACCGCCTTATTACCAAGCACTTCCAGGCGGGCATGCTCGGTTTCGTCGAGCACGTCGATTGCCGAGAGCCGCCGGGACGGGTCGTCGGTGAGCTCCATCAACACTCGCTGCAACCGTGCAATCAACGCCTCGATGCTGGCCGCGTCGAAGACATCGGTGCGGAACTCCACCGACCCGCCGATCCCGGCGGGCTCCCCGGCTGAGTTCCAGCGTTCACCCAACGTCAAGGTGAGGTCCATGCGGGCGACCTGGGTGTCCGCGGACAGCGGGGTGACCTGCAGATCACCCAGGGCCAGCCCGGCGGGGGCGCCGTCGTCGCGGGCGAAGTTCTGCCAGGCCAGCACCACCTGCACTAGCGGGTGATGGGCCAACGATCGGGTCGGGTTGAGCCGCTCGACCAGCACCTCGAAGGGCACGTCCTGGTGCTCGTAGGCGGCCAGGCTGCGCGCTCGCACTTGGTCCAGCGATTCGGTGAAGCTGGGATCGCCGGCCAGATCGACCCGCAGCACCAAGGTGTTGACGAAGAACCCCACCAGCTGATCGAGTGCCGGATCATCACGTCCGGCGATGGCGAACCCGACGGCCACGTCGGGACTGGAACTGAGCTTGGACAGTAGTACCGCCAGCGCGGCCTGGATCACCATGAAGCCGGTCGCGTTGTGCTCGCGGGCGACCCGCGCAACGCGCTGGTGCAGCTGCGCCGGCCAATCCACGATCACACTGGCCCCGCGGTAATCGGCCACCGGCGGGTAGGGCCGGTCGGTGGGCAACGCCAGCCGCTCGGGCAGCCCGGCCAGCTCCTGCTCCCAATACGCCAACTGCGCAGCGATCGGGC
Organism: Mycobacterium senriense; assembly: GCF_019668465.1. Classification (NCBI taxonomy): domain Bacteria; kingdom Bacillati; phylum Actinomycetota; class Actinomycetes; order Mycobacteriales; family Mycobacteriaceae; genus Mycobacterium; species Mycobacterium senriense. Next base: position 10,152 of record NZ_AP024829.1, read on the forward strand.
TGTCACTGTCGGCCACGTCGCCGAGCTGCGCGCGCTGCCACAGCGTGTAATCGGCGTACTGCACCGGCAATGGCGCCCAACCCGGGGCGTGCCCCGCGCACCGGCTGGCATAGGCCACCCCCAGATCGGCCACCAGTGGGGCCATCGACACGCCGTCGGCAGCGATATGGTGCATCACGGCCACCAACACGTGCTCGTCCGCGCCGACGCGGAAAAGCCTTGCCCGCAACGGAATCTCGGTCGCCAGATCAAAGAAGTGATTTACCGCCGAACCGATGGCCTCACCCAGTCGGCCTTCCGGCCAGCCGGTGGCATCCACAACCTGCCAGCCGAAGTCGGCCCGCTCGGCCGGGATCACCAGCTGCTGGGGTATTCCCTCGACCGACGGGAACACGGTGCGAAGGCTTTCTTGGCGGGCCACCACATCGGCCAGCGCCGCACCCAACGCCTCGGCATCCAGACGCCCGCTGAGCCGCAATGCGGCCGCCATGTTGTAGATCGGTGAAGGCCCCAGCAACTGGTCGATAAACCACAACCGCTGCTGGGCAAACGACAACGGCACCACCGCCGGCCGCTCAACCGCCACCAACGGCTCGCGCCGGCCCCCATCCCCACTTACACACAGCGCCAATTGGGTAACCGTGGGTGCCTCGAACACGGTGCGCACCGAAAGATCGGCATCCAGAGCGGTCTCGACCTTGGCGACCAGCCGCATCGCCAACAACGAGTCCCCGCCCAAATCGAAGAAGGACTCGTCGACCCCGACCCGCTCGAGCCCCAGCACCTCGGCGAACGCGCCGGCCAGGATCTCCTCGACCGGGCCAGCCGGAGCGCGATAACCGCCATTCTGATACCCCGGCGCCGGCAGCGCGCGGGTGTCAAGTTTGCCGTTGGCGGTCAGCGGCAGCGCATCGATCACCACCACCGCGCCCGGGACCATATAGTCCGGCAACCGCTCAGCCAGCGCGCTCCGCAGCTCGGCCGGGTCCCCGGTCCCGGTGACATAGCCCACCAGGCGCTTGTCGCCCAAGCGGTCCTCACGGGCGATCACCACCGCCTGTTCCACCCCATCCAGTTCGGCCAATGCCGCCCGGATCTCCCCCAACTCGATGCGATAGCCGCGGATCTTGACCTGCTCATCAGCGCGGCCCACATACCGCAGCTGCCCGTCGGTACCCCACCGCACCAAATCCCCGGTGCGATACATCCGGTGCCCCGGCGCTCCCGCACCGCCGAATGGGCAGGCCACAAACCGCGACCCGGTCAACGCAGCCCGGCCCACATAGCCGACCCCGACCCCGCGACCGGCCACATACAACTCACCGACCACCCCCGCCGGAACCGGTCGCAGCCACTCGTCGAGCACAAACAGCGCCGCCCCCGACACCGGTGACCCGATCGGCACCACCCCCGAGCCGGCCGTCAGCGGGGCGCTGATCGCCACGCACATCGTCGTCTCGGTCGGGCCATAGGCGTTGACCATCACCCGCCCCGGCGCCCACCGATCCACCACCTCGACCGGACACGCCTCACCGACCACCGCCAACGCCACCGACTCCAGCCCCTCGGTCGGCAACGCCGCCACCGCCGACGGGGTCTGCGTCAACATGCTCACCCGTTCAGCAACCAGCACCCGGTGCAAGTCCTGCGGCGAACCGGTCACCGCCTCCGACACCACTACCAGGCGCCCACCGCGCAACAGCGCACCAAAGATCTCCCACACCGACACGTCAAACGCCAACGAATGGCACAGCGCCCACACGCCCGCGTCCGGCAGGCCGGCATCCAACGACCCCAACAACTGGGTCACATTGCGATGGGTGATCGCCACCCCCTTGGGCACGCCGGTGGTGCCCGAGGTGTAGATCAGATAGGCGATATCGTCCGGGGCCGGCGCCGGCAAGCCGGTGCTGGGCTGGGCGGCAACAGCGGGATCGTTGACATCAACGACCACCACGTCATGCCCGTCGAGCCGCTCGGCCAGCTCGGTGGTGGTGACCGCGGCGATCGGCTTGGCGTCGTCGAGCATGAACCCGATCCGCTCCGCCGGGAGCCCCGGGTCGATCGGCAGATACGCCGCCCCCGTCTTGAGCACCGCCAGGATCGACACGACCGCCTCGGCCGACCGCGAAAACAGCAGTGCCACAGTCTGTCCCGGACCCGCGCCCTGAGCGGCCAGCAGGTGCGACAGCCGGTTAGCGGACTGCTCGAGCTCACGGTAAGTCATCGAACGGGCTTCGCAGGTCACCGCCACCGCATTCGGTGTCCGGGCCACCCACTCAGCGAACAGCGCCGGAATCGACACCGGCGTGCTCACCGACGCGGTCAACACCGCCCGGTTACCGATCGCATCCAGCCGGGCATGTTCGCCCTCGCCGAGCAGGTCCACCGACGAGAGCCGCCGGGTCGGCTCGGTGGTCATCGCCATCAACACGCGCTGCAACCGCGCGATCAACGCCTCGATGGTGGCCGCGTCGAATACGTCGGTGCGAAACTCCACGTGTCCGGAAATCCCGGCGGGCGCACCGGCCTCGGTCCAGTTTTCCTTGAGGAAGAAGACCAGATCCATTTTTGCGGTCTGGGTATCCCCGAGCAGCGGAGTCACCTGAAGGTCACCCAAAGCGAGCCCGGTTGCGGGGACATTGACCTGACCGGGGAAGTTGTTCCAGCCCAACATCACCTGCACCAGCGGGTGATGGGCCAACGACCGGGTCGGGTTGACCCGCTCCACGAGCACCTCGAAAGGCACATCCTGGTGTTCGTAGGCGGCCAAGCCACGCGCCCGCACCTGGCCCAGCAACTCAGCCACGGTCGGATCGCCGGCAAGGTCGACGCGCAATACCAAGGTGTTGACGAAAAATCCCACCAGCTCATCGAGGGCGGGGTCGCGCCGACCGGCGATCGCGAACCCCACCGCCACATCGGAACTGGCGCTGAGCTTGGACAGCAGCACCGCCAGGGCGGTCTGCATCACCATGAAGCCGGTCGCGTTGTGCTCACGACTCACGCGAGAAATTTGCTGCTGCAACAGCGCCGGCCACTCCACCGCGAGCCTGGCGCCGCGCTGATCAGCCACCGGCGGATAGGGCCGATCGGTGGGCAGCTGCAGCCGCTCGGGCATCCCGGCCAGTGCCTGCTCCCAATAGGCCAGCTGGGCGGCGATGCGGCTTCCACTGTCCTCGAGATCACCAAACTGCGCGCGCTGCCACAGCGTGTAGTCGACATACTGCACCGGCAACGGCGCCCAGTCGGGGGCCCGCCCCACACACCGGCTTGCATAGGCCACACTCATGTCACGCACCAGCCGGGTTGTCGACCACCCGTCGGCGGCGATTTCGTGTACGACGGCCACCATCACGTGTTCGTCGTCGGCGACGCGGAAAAGCCCTGCCCGCAACGGGATTTCGATGGCCAGGTCAAACCCGTAGCCCACCGCGGCGCCGACGGCTTCATTCAGCCGGTCTGCCGGCCAGCCGGTGGCATCGATGACCTCCCAGCCGAAATCGGCCTGCTCGGCGGGCACCACCACCTGCCGCGGTATCCCATCAATCGCCCGGAACAGGGTGCGCAGGCTCTCATGGCGGCCCACCACATCGACCAGCGCCGCAAACAGCGCGCCCGCATCCAGGTGGCCACTCAGCCGCAACGGCAGCACCACGTTGTAAAGCGGTGACGGCCCCTGCAACTGGTCGATAAACCACAACCGGCTCTGAGCAAACGACAACGGAATCACCGCCGGCCGCTCCACCGGCTTCAACGGCTCCAGGCCCCCGCCCTTACCGATACGGGGCGCCAACTGGGCCACCGTGGGCGCCTCGAACACCGCACGCACCGAAAGATCGGCATCCAGGCCGGCGTTGACCGCCGCGATCAGGCGCATCGCCGACAGCGAATCCCCACCCAGATCGAAGAACGAGTCGTCCACCCCGACCCGGTCCAGCCCCAGCACCTCGGCGAACACGCCGGCGACGATTTTCTCGGTCTCGGTCTGAGGCGCCCGGAAGGCTGTGGCGGCAAACACCGGTGCGGGCAAGGCTTTACGGTCAAGCTTGCCCGAGGAGGTCATCGGGAACTCGTCGAGCACCACGATGTGCGTCGGCACCATGTATTCGGGCAACCACGCACTCAACTGCTGACGCACCGCGGCGATCTTGGTGTTGGTCTGCGGGTCATTGGCGTGGGTACCGCGTTGGTGAGCCCCGTCGGACGGCAGATACAGATCGGTCAGCGGTGGGGTGGGGCGCTGGGGGTCGACGGGGGTGATGAAGACGGCGTCCAGGGTGCCGGGTTGAGCGCCCCAGGTGACCGCGACGTGATATCCGGCGGTCTCAGCCAGGCCGTGCAGTTGTTCGGGGACAACGGCATCGGCGTCGTCGGCGCGGGCCAGCGCGTCGGCTAACGGCAGCCCGGCGGCGAGGGCATGTTCGATGCCGACGTCGCTGATCAGTCCGGCGCGGGGGATCTCCGTGACGCGGACAGTGTTGGGTCGTTGGGATATCAGCCGGTCGTGCAGTCCACCCAGGCCCGCGCACTGGGCCCACGCCCAGCTGTCTGCGGTGGCCAGTGAGCGCACCGGTGCGGGGGTTTTGTGGATAGTGACGTCGTAGCGGTACCGGTTGAGTTCGTTGTCGGCCATCCCGCGTTTGACTTCAATATCCAGCCCGACCGTCGACGGCTGCTCGGCGGCCCAGATGGTGAAAAACTCTGGGGCCAGCAATAATTCGGCTTCGCCGAGCATGGCGCGCTGAACTCGTTGACGAATCTCGGCGGCATCAGTGGCGGCCGTGCGGGCCAGCGCGACGCCGGTCTGAAACGCGCCCTGCAGACTGTGGTTACGCACGTCGCCGATGAACAACGCGCCGCCCGGTGCCAGCAACCGCATCGCCACCGACATCACGTCGCGCAGATACCCCGCGCTCGGGAAGTACTGGACCACCGAGTTGAGCACCACCACATCGAAGTGGCCCTCCGGCAGCCCGTCGGCCACATCGGCCGGCTGCACCCGAAGTTGCACCCGGTCCCGCCACGGCTGCGCGGCCACCGCCGCCTGCAGCTTGTGGATCGTCGGCGCCGAAAAGTCCGTCGCCCAATACTCGGCACAGTTCGGGGCGATCTGGGACAACACCAGGCCCGAACCCACGCCGAGCTCCAACACCCGCCCCGGCCGCAGAGCCAGGATCCGATCCACCGTGGCCGAACGCCACTCTTCCATCTCCTCAAGCGGAATCGGTTCACCGGTCAGGCTGCTGTTCCAGCCGCGGAAATCGCTGCCGAACTCCGGTGCACTGGCGGCGGCCTCATCGATTTCAGCGTCGTAGAGCTCGTCGTAGATGTGTTGCCACTGGTCGACGATTTCGGCGTCGTCATCGGCGGCGGCGGCGTCAGTCTGCTCGAGGGTCACATACGCGACGAGATGAGAGGCAGTGTCGCCGTGGTGCATAACCGCCGCGGCCTGGGTGACCTGCGGGCAGGCCAGCAGGGTGTTTTCGAGCTCGCCCAACTCCATGCGCTGCCCGCGCAGTTTCACTTGGGTGTCGGCCCGGCCGAGATAATCCAGCGTGCCGGCTGCGGTCCAGCGCACCAGATCCCCGGTGCGATACATTCGGGCCCCGGCAGACCCCGATTGGGCCGCAAAAGGATTCGCCACGAACCGCTCCGCGGTCAACCCGGCCCGGCCCACATAACCGTGCGCCAGCGGCCCACCCACATACAACTCGCCGACCACACCGATCGGGGCCGGGTTCAGCCGCGCATCCAGCACCAGCGCACACAAGCCCGCAATCGGGGCACCGATGCGCACCGGCTGACCAGCCACCAGCGGCGCCCAGGTGACCCAGATGGTGGTCTCGGTGGGACCGTAGGCATTGAACATCCGCCGACCCGGCGCCCAGGCGGCCACCAACTCCCCCGGGCAAGCCTCCCCCACGGTGATCAGTAGGTCCAGCGCGTCCAGGCGGGCCCGATCCAGCGACGACAACACCGTCGGCGTCAAAACCGCCGCACTGACCCGCTGGCCGTGCATCAACCCCGTCAGCGCCTCCCCGGCATATGCGTCCGGCGGCGCCACCACCAACGTCGCCGCAGACGCCACCACCAACAACCATTCGAAAAGCGACGCATCAAAGGTCGGCGCGGCCACCGCCAAGACCCGCGCATCCGGGCCCAACCCGAACGCCTCACGATGCGCCGCCGCCACGCCCAGCAGACCGGCGTGGCTGACCGCCACGCCCTTGGGCACACCGGTGGACCCGGACGTGAAGATCACATAAGCGGTGTTGTCCACACCCAATGGAGCCAGCCGGTCGGCGTCGGTAATCGGATCCGCGCAACGCCCGGTCAAATCCAGATCATCGATGCGCAGCACCGGGCGCGCCCCGGCCACCGTGTCGGCGCTGCACGTCAACACACAGACGGCGTCCACCGCGTCGAGCGCCGCCGCGATGCGCTCCACCGGATGGGTCGGATCCACCGGCACATACACTCCACCGGCCTTGAGCACCGCCCACCAGGCCGCCAGCAACTCCACACACCGATCCATGGCCACGCCCACCGCGCGCTCGGGACCCACGCCGGCCTCGATCAGCACCCGCGCCAACCGCGTCGACCATTGGTCAAGCTCGCGGTACGACACCTCGCGGCCATCATCGATGACGGCCACCGCGTCCGGGTCGGCGGCCACCGCCGCCGCCAACACTTGCGGCGCGAGCCCCACCGGCGCGGTCACCCCAGCACCAGACCAGCGCGACAGCAGCAGATCACGCTCGCCGCGATCCAGCAGCGACACCTCGCCCACCGCCACCGAGGCGTCGGCCACCACCGCCTCGATCACCCGGCCGAACCAGCTGACCATCCGCTCGATGCTGGCCCGGTCATACAGATCCGTGGCGTACGTCAACACGCCGGCGGCCATCGGCGCTGCCGTATCCGCGCTGGGCACTTCGCTGAGTTGGATATCGATGTCGAATTTGGCGGTGCGGGTGCCCACCATCAGCGCCTCGACGCTGACGCCCTCCAGCGCGATCTCGGGGCGCGCATTGTTCTGAAGGACGGTGGCCACCTGAAACAGCGGATGATGCGACGCCGAGCGCACCGGGTTGAGCTGCTCGACCAGCAGCTCGAACGGCACATCCTGGTTGCTGTAGGCATCCAGCGCCTTCTGGCGCACCTGCTCGAGCACCTCGCTGAACTGCTGTGCAGGGTTGACACGCACCCGCAACACCCAGGTGTTGACGAAAAACCCGACCAGCTCGTCGAGCGCCGCATCCATCCGCCCGGCAATCGGGGTGCCCATCGTGATGTCCTCGCCGGCCCCGGCCCGGTGCAACACCACCACCATGGCCGCCTGCAAGACCATCGAGGCGGTCGCGTTATGGGCCGCCGCCAACGCCTTGATCCCCGCCCACAGCCGGGGGTCGAGGTGCACGGCCAGCTCATCGCCGCGGTAACTGGGCGCCGGCGGGCGCGCCCGATCTGTCGGGAGCGACACCACCTCGGGCAGATCGGCCAGCTCCTGCCGCCAATAGGCCAGCTGCCCGGCGATCACGCTGTCGGGATCGGACTCGGCGCCCAACCAATCCCGTTGCCACAGTGTGTAATCGGCATACTGCACCGGCAACGGCGCCCACTGCGGGGCCCGACCCTGCCGCCGCGCCCGATACGCCTCGCCGATATCCCTGGCCATCGGGGCCAGTGACCAGCCATCAAAAGCGATGTGGTGCACCACAATTCCCACCACATGCTGCTCCGGGCCCACCGCATAGATCTGCGCCCGAATCGGAATCTCGGTCGACAAATCAAATCGATAGCCTGCCAGCGCCGCCAGCTCGCCCACCAGATTCTGCTCGGCCAACGAGACCACCGCGTCCCCGCGCCGCCACATCCCCGCCTCGGCCGGCACCACCTGCTGCACCGGCACGCCATCGACGTCGGGAAATATGGTGCGCAGCGATTCGTGGCGCGCGATCACGTCGTCGATAGCCGCGCCCAGCGCCTCGACATCCAGCACCCCGTTGATCCGGAATGCGGTCGGCATGTTGTAGGTCGCCACCCCGCCCTCGAACCGGTCGAGGAACCACAACCGCTGCTGGGCGAACGACAACGGCACCGCGGCCGGCCGTGCGCCGACCACTAACGGCTTACGCCCGCCCCCATCCCCGCCGATACGGGGAGCCAACTGAGCCACCGTGGGCGCCTCGAACACGGTGCGCACCGCAAGGTGAGCATCCAGGGCGTTGTTGACCGCGGCGATCACCCGCATCGCCGAAAGCGAATCCCCGCCCAGGTCGAAGAAGGAGTCGTCGATACCGACCCGCTCGAGGCCGAGTACCTGGGCGTAGATGCCCGCCAGGATCTCCTCGGTCGCGGTACCCGGGGCGCGATAGCCATCGCCCGACGTGTATTCGGGTGCCGGGAGCGCGCGGGTATCGAGTTTCCCGTTGACCGTCAATGGCAGCGCGTCCAACACCACCACCGCCGCCGGGACCATGTAGGCGGGCAGCCGCTCGGCCAGCGCGCTCCGCAGCTCGGCCGGATCGGCGGTCCCGATGACATAGCCCACCAACCGTTTGTCGCCGGGGCGGTCCTCGCGGGCGATCACCACCGCCTGCTCCACACCGGCCAGCCGGGCCAGCGCGGCCTGGATTTCGCCGAGCTCGATGCGATAGCCGCGGATCTTGACCTGCTCATCGGCGCGACCCAGATACCGCAGGTGCCCGTCGGCCCCCCAAGTCACGAGGTCCCCGGTGCGATACATCCGTTGTCCCGACGCGGCCGCCCCGGCGAACGGGCACGCCACAAACCGAGAGGCCGTCAAAGCAGCCCGGCCCACGTATCCGTAGGCCAGCCCGCCGCCGGCGACATACAACTCGCCGACCACCCCGGCCGGCACCGGATGCAATGACGCGTCCAGCACGAAAAAGCCAAGATGCGCCAACGGTATCCCGATCGGGCTGACATTGCGGTCGACGTCGGCCACGGTGATCTCGCGGAACGAGGCATGCACCGTCGTCTCGGTGATTCCATACATGTTGATCAGCCGCGGTAATTCCGGGTGCTTGCGCAGCCACGTGTCAAGGCGCTGGGGTTCGAGTGCCTCGCCGCCGAACACCACCGTCTGCAGATTGAGCCGATCGTCGGACTCCGGTGCCCGAGCATCGGCGGCTTGCAGCGCATAAAACGCCGACGGCGTCTGACTCAATACGGCGACCTGTTCGGCAATCAGCAACGCGTGCAGGTCTTCCGGCGACCGAACGACCGCATCGGGCACCACCACCAGCCGCCCGCCATGCAGCAGCGCACCGAAGATCTCCCACACCGAAAAGTCAAAGGCCAACGAGTGACACTGCGACCACGCCCCCGTGCCCCGCAGCTCTTGGTCGGCATTCAAGGTTTCCAGCAGCCGGAGCACGTTCTGGTGCGCGACGGCCACGCCCTTGGGAACCCCGGTGGTGCCCGAGGTGTAAATCAAGTAGGCGACATTGTCCGGATCCGGCGCCGGCAATCCCGTGCACGGGTAGCCGGGAATGCGAGGGTCATCGACATCAATGACCGGCAATTGGCGCTCATCCAAGCGACCGGCCAACCCGGCATTAGTGATCGCGGCGATCGGCGCGGCATCGGCAACCATGAACTCCATCCGGGCCGCCGGGTGCGCGGGATCGATCGCCAGGTACGCCGCCCCGGTCTTGAGTACCGCCATTATCGCCACGACCGCCTCGGCCGACCGCGGCAACAGCAGCGCCACACACTGCCCCGGGCCGGCGCCCAGGCCGGCCAACAGGTGCGCCAACCGGTTCGACGCCTCGTCGAGCTCCCGGTAGCTCATCGAGTGGTCTTCGAAGGTCACCGCCAGCGCTTCGGGCGCACGCGTGACTTGGGCGGCCCACAGGGTCGGAATCGATACCGGTGTGGGTGCGGGCCGGGTCAACACCGCCCGGTTGCCCCACCGATCCAGGCGGCCGTGCTCATCGGTATCGAGCACATCCAGCGACGACAACCGCCGGCTGGGATCGGCGGTCATGGCCGCCAACACTCGCCGCAACCGCTCGATCAGCGTTTCGATGCTTTGGGTGTCGAACACGTCGGTGCGGAACTCCACCGTCCCGCCGATCCCGGCGAGCTCACCGGCTTCGCTCCAGCGTTCGGCCAACGAGAACGTCAGGTCCATCCGGGCGGTGCGCATGTCCACCGACATCGGCGTGACCTCCACATCACCCATCGCCAGCCCGGCGGTGGGGTCCCCGGCGAAGTTCTGCCAGGCCAACACCACCTGCACCAGCGGGTGATGGGCCAGGCTTCGGGCCGGGTTGAGCCGCTCCACCAGCACCTCGAAGGGCACGTCCTGGTGCTCGTAGGCGGCCAGGCTGCGCTGACGGACCTGAGCCAGTAACTCAGCGACCGTGGGATCCCCGGCTATCTCGACCCGCAACACCAAGGTGTTGACGAAAAAGCCCACCAGCTCATCGAGTGCGGGATCACCGCGCCCGGCGATCGGGAAACCCACCGCCACCTCGGAACTGGCGCTGAGCTTGGCCAACAGCACCGCCAAGGCGGCCTGCATCACCATGAAGCTGGTCGCGTTGTGCTCACGGGCCACCCGACGAATTTGCTGCTGCAGTCCGGCCGGCCAGTCCACGACCACACTGGACCCGCGGTAATCGGCCACCGGCGGATAGGGCCGGTCGGTGGGCAGCTGCAACCGCTCGGGCAGCCCGGCCAGCGCCTGCTCCCAGTAAGCCAGCTGCGCCGCGATCGGGCTCTCGGCATCGGCCAGATCCCCCAACTGCGCACGCTGCCACAGCGTGTAGTCGACATACTGCACCGGCAAC
>NZ_AP024830.1 GCF_019668465.1 Mycobacterium senriense
AGTTACGTATTGCTAAGGTTAACCTGGTAACTGGGACACAAGACTCCAGCACCTTGTCGATTCCGGTGGTGTTCGCCGAGCAGGTGGCCCGCAACCCGCAGGCGATCGCGGTCCGCGCGGGGGGCCAGTCGATGACCTATCGGGAACTGGATGCGGCGGCCAACCGGTTAGCGCATCGGCTGGCTGGCCGCGGGGTGGGCCCGGGCCAATGTGTGGCGCTGCTGCTGGAGCGTTCCGCCGAGGCGATCGTGGCGATTTTGGCCGTGCTCAAGACCGGGGCCGCCTACCTGGCGATCGACCCCCGCCGTGCCCGCCGCGCGGCTGCGGTTCGTACTCGCCGATGCCGCACCAGCAGTAGTGCTGAGCAGCACCGCACTGTCCGCCCGCCTGCACAGGGTGGACGTGGCGGTCCTCGACCTGGCCGATCCCGGGCTTGACGCCCAGCCCGACACCGGATTGCCCCCGCCGCACCCGCACGACATCGCGTATCTGATCTACACCTCGGGCACCACCGGCACCCCCAAAGGCGTGGCCATCACCCACCACAACGTGACCGCGCTGCTGGCCCACCCCGATGCCGGGCTGCCCACCCCCGGCGTATGGACCCATGCCCACTCGCTGGCCTTCGACGTCTCGGTGTGGGAGATCTTGGCCCCGCTGCTACGCGGGGGCCGGCTGGTGGTGGTCGACGAGACAGTGGCCGCCTCCCCCCCCCCAGAGCTGCACCAACTGCTGGTCGCCGAAGGCGTCAGCGTGTTGACCCAAACCCCCCTCGGCCGCAGCGATGCTCTCCCCACACGGGCTGGAGACCACCACACTGGTGACCGTCGGAGAAGCCTGCCCCCCTGCCAGTCGTCCACCAATGGGCCCCCGGGCGGGTGATGCTCAACGCCTACGGCCCCACCGAAACCACCATGTGCGTGACCATCAGCACCCCCCTGACCGCCGCCACCCCCGTGGTGCCGATCGGCGCCCCGGTCCCCGGGGCCACCCTGCACGTCCTGGACCCCTGGCTACGCCCCGTCCCGATCGGGGTGATCGGCGAGCTCTACATCGCCGGGGCCGGGGTCGCGGTGGGCTACCTGGGCCGACCCGCACTCAGCGCCACCCGCTTCATCGCCAACCCCTACGGCCAACCCGGGGCCCGGATGTATCGCAGCGGGGACCTGGTGCGCTGGGGCCCCGATGGCCAACTGCACTACCTCGGACGCGCCGACGAACAAGTCAAGATCCGCGGCTACCGCATCGAACTCGGCGAAATCCACACCGCGCTAAGCGCACTCGACGGCGTCGAGCAAGCCGTCGTCATCGCCCGCCACGACCACCCCGGCCACCCCCGCCTGATCGGCTACATCACCGGCACCGCCAACCCCACCCACGCACGCACCCAACTCGCCGAACAACTCCCGGCCTACATGATCCCGGCCGCCATCATCACACTCGACACCCTGCCGCTAACCCCCCCAACGGCAAACTCGACACCCACGCCCTGCCCGCACCCGACACCCCCAGACCTGCACGACTACCAAGCCCCCAACACCGTCCTCGAAGAAATCCTGGCCACCATCTACGCCCAAGTCCTCGGACTCGACCAAGTCAGCATCAACGACTCCTTCTTCGACCTCGGCGGGGATTCGCTATTGGCCATGCGTTTGTCTGGGGCGATCAACACAACACTGGATGCCGACGTTTCGGTCCCGACCGTGTTCGACGCGCCCACGGTTGCCCAGTTGGTAGGCCATATCGGCGTGGGTTCGCGGCGGCTGCAACCCTTGGTGGCAGCAGAGCGGCCAGCGGTGGTGCCGTTGTCGTATGCCCAGCAGCGGTTGTGGTTTGTCGACCAGTTGCAGGGACCCTCCCCGGTGTACAACCTGGCCGCGGCATTGCGGTTGAACGGGCGCCTCGATACCGACGAATTGCGCGCGGCGATGGCGGATGTGGTCGGCCGTCATGAAAGCCTGCGCACGCTGCTTGCCGCGCCCGAGGGGATCCCCCCAGCAGCTAGTACTGTCGCCCGAGCGAGTCGACTTCGGTTGGGATCTTGTCGATGCCACCAGCTGGTCGGCGGATCGGTTGGAGGAGGCCATCGGCGCGGCAGCGCGTCGCGGTTTTGACCTGGGAACCGAAATCCCTTTGCGCGCAACACTTTTCTGCGTCGCCGAGGAAGAACATGTGCTGGTGGCCGTGGTCCACCACATCGCTGCCGACGGCTGGTCAATCGGCCCGCTGATCAGGGATCTGGGTGTGGCCTACTCCAGTCGGTGTGCCGGGCAGCCCCCTGGCTGGGCGCCGCTGCCGGTGCAGTACGTCGATTACACACTGTGGCAACGAGCGCAGCTGGGAGACCTCGACGACAGCGACAGCCCCATCGCCGCGCAACTGGACTACTGGGAGCAGGCCCTGGCTGGGCTGCCCGAGCGGCTGCAGCTGCCCACCGATCGGCCCCTACCCGCCGGTGGCCGATCAGCGCGGGTCCAACGTCATCGTGGATTTTCCGGCCGAGCTGCAGCAGCAGGTTGCACGATTGGGCCGCGAGCACAATACAACCAGTTTCATGGTGATTCAGGCCGCCGTGGCGGTGCTGTTGTCGAAGGTCAGCGCCAGCCCCGAGGTGGCCGTCGGGTTCCCCAATCGCCGGACGACGCGACCCCGCACTGGACGAACTGGTGGGTTTTTTTCATCAACACCTTGGTGCTGCGCGTCGACGTGTCGAAGGACCCCACCACCGCCGAACTGCTGGACCAGGTGCGCAGACGCAGCCTGGCCGCCTACGAACACCAAGACGTGCCCTTCGAAGTGCTTGTGGAGCGACTCAATCCGTCAAGGTCGTTGGCTCACCACCCGCTGATTCAGGTGATGGTCGGCTGGCAGTTCGCCGGCGATAGCGATCCCGCGGCGGAGCTGGCATTGGAGGGCCTGCAGGTCACGTCGCTACCGGTGAACACCCGCACCGCCCGGATGGATCTGGCGTTCTCCTTGGCCGAACGCTTCACCGAGGGCGGTGACCCCGCCGGGATCGGCGGAACGGTGGAGTTTCGCACCGATGTGTTCGACGCGGCCAGCGTCCACGCGCTGGTCGGGCGCTTGGAGCGGGTGCTGGTGGCGATGACCGCCGACCCGGCGCAAAGGATTTCGTCGATCGATGTACTCGACGAGGGTGAGCACGCCCGCCTCGATGAACTCGGCAACCGTGCGGTACTGACCCAGCCCGCAACCGAAGCATCGATTCCGGCTGTGTTCGCCGAGCAGGTGACCCGTGCCCCCGATGCAGTGGCGGTGACCTTCGAGGGTCGCTCCCTGACCTACCGCGAGCTTGATGCGGCCGCCAACCGGTTGGCGCATCTGTTGGCGGGCCACGGCGCCGGCCCCGGTCAGTCTGTGGCACTGCTGTTTTCGCGGTCGGCTGATGCGATCGTGGCGATTTTGGCCGTGCTCAAGACCGGGGCGGCGTATCTGCCGATGGATCCGGCGCTGCCGGCGGCCCGGATCGAGTTCATGGTCGCCGATTCCGGACCGATCGCTGCGATCACCACGGCGTGCCTGCGCTCCCGGTTCGATAAGTGCGAGCTGGCCGTTTTCGATTTCGACGACCCTCGCGTCGATTCCCAACCCAATACCGCCTTGCCGAACCCGGCCCCTGATGACCTGGCACACATCGTTTACACCTCTGGCACAACCGGGGTGCCCAAAGGTGTGACCGTCACGCACCACAACGTCACTCAGATGTTCGACGCACTGGATATCGGGGTGGAGTTGGCACCCCACCAGGTGTGGACGCAGTTTCACTCCTACGCCTTCGATTTCTCGGTCTGGGAGATCTGGGGTGCGTTGCTGTTTGGCGGGCGGCTAGTGGTGGTGCCTGACTCGGTGGCGCGCACACCGGAGGACTTCCACGCGATGCTGGTCGACCAGCAAGTCACCGTGTTGACCCAGACCCCGTCGGCGGTGGGGATGCTTTCGCCGCAAGGGTTGGAGTCGGCGGCGTTGGTGATCGGTGCGGAACCCTGCCCCGTCGAGTTGGTGAACCGGTGGGCGCCGGGACGCGTGATGGTCAACGTGTACGGCCCGACCGAGACGACGATGTGGGCGTCCAAGAGTGCACCTCTGGCGGCGGGGTCGGGGCCGCCGCCGATCGGCTCGCCGATTGCGTGGGCGGCCTTCTTTGTGCTGGATGCCTGGTTGAACCCGGTGCCGGCCGGAGTGATCGGCGAGCTGTATCTGGCGGGCCGCGGGGTGGGCGTTGGGTATGTGCGCCGGGCCGGGTTGACCGGGTCACGCTTCGTGGCGTGCCCGTTCGGCGGGCCGGGGACGCGGATGTATCGCACCGGAGATCTGGTCCGCTGGGGCCCCGATGGGCAGCTGCACTACCTTGGACGCGCCGATGAACAAGTCAAGATCCGCGGCTACCGCATCGAACTCGGCGAAATCCAAACCGCGCTAAGCGCATTGGACGGCGTCGAGCAAGCCGCCGTCATCGCCCGCGAAGACCGCCCCGGCGACAAACGCCTAGTCGGCTACATCACCGGCACCGCAGACCCCCACCCAGGCGCGGACCGCCCTGGCCGAGCGGCTACCGGCCTACATGATCCCGGCGGCGGTGGTAGTCATCCAGGCGCTGCCACTGACCCCCAACGGCAAACTCGACACCCGCGCCCTGCCCGCGCCGGAATACACCGTTGGTCCCTATCGGCCTCCGGGCAGCGCCATCGAGGAGATCCTGGCCGGCATCTACGCCCAGGTGCTGGGGCTCGACCGGGTCGGCATCGACGACTCCTTCTTCGACCTGGGCGGCGACAGCATCTTGTCGATGCAGGTAGTGGCCCGCGCCCGGGCGGCGGGGCTGATCTGCCGCCCCCCGCGACGTCTTCGTCGAGCAGACCGTGGCCCGGCTGGCCCGGGTGGCCACGGTCGCCGACGGCATCGCCGGGGTGGTCGATGAGGGTGTCGGGCCGGTGATTGCGACTCCGATCATGTGCTGGCTGCGGTCCGTGGACGGCCCGATCGATGAGTTCAACCAGACCATCGTCATGTCCGCCCCCGTCGGGGCCACCGAGTCTGACGTCGTGGCGGTGCTGCAGGCGTTGCTGGACCGGCATGCCATGTTGCGGCTGCGCGTGGATAGCGACGGCGCCGACGGCTGGTCGCTGTGGGTGCCCAATGCCGGGTTGGTCGATGCCGGCGCATGTCTGCAACGGGTCGACGTGCTCTCGGATGATGCCCTGGTGGCGGCCCGGGCCCGGCTGAACCCGGCCACCGGCAGCATGCTCAGCGCGCTGTGGGTAGCCGACACCGGCCAGTTGGCGATGATCATTCACCACCTGGCCATCGACGGGGTGTCCTGGCGAATCTTGCTCGAAGACCTCAACATCGCCTGGGCCCAACACCACAGCGGCCAACCGATCGCCCTACCACCAGGCGGCACCTCGTTCGTCCGATGGTCAACGCTGCTCGACCAGCACGCCCGCCACCCCCACGTCGTGGCCCACGCCGACACCTGGAAACAGCTGACCGCGACCCCGGCCAGGCTGCCCGCCGTGCAAGCAGCAGTGGATACCTACGCCAGCGCCGGACAGCTCACCGCGCAGCTGGACAGCGAGCTCACCCGCATGCTGCTCGGCGAGGTGCCCGCAGCCTTCCACGCCGGCGTGCAAGACATCTTGTTGATCGCCTTCGCGATGGCACTCGCCCAGTTCTTGGACACCGGCGACACCCCGATCGGCATCGACGTCGAAGGCCACGGCCGCCACGAGGAACTGGCCGCCGAGGTCGACCTGTCCCGCACCGTGGGATGGTTCACCACCAAATACCCAGTGTCCTTGACCGTGGCCGGGCTGCCCTGGACCCAAGTCCTGACCGGCGCACCCGCGCTGGGCGCGGTGATCAAGGACGCCAAAGAACAGCTGCGCACCCTGCCCGACCCGCTGTCCTACGGCCTGCTGCGCTATCTGAACCCCGACGTCGAGCTGCCCCACCGCGACCCGCCGATCGGATTCAACTACCTAGGACGGCTAGGGGCTGCGGCCACCGAGCTTTCCGAGGAGCTGTGGCGGATCAGCCCCGACGGCGTCTCGCTGACCGGTGTCACCGCGGCGGTGCCGCTGCCGCTGGCGCACACCGTGGAACTCAACGCCGCCACCGAAGACACCGCCACCGGCCCCCTGCTCCACGCCACCTGGACCTGGGCACCCTCGGCACTGGACCACACCCAGGCCAACCGCCTGGCCGAACTCTGGTTCGACGCCCTGACCGGCATCTGCGCCCATGTGCGCGCCGGAGGAGGCGGCCTGACCCCCTCCGATATCGCCCCAGCCCGGCTGACCCAACACCAACTCGACCAACTGCACCAGCAATATGCAATCGCCGACGTGCTGCCACTCACCCCACTACAGGAAGGGCTGCTCTTCCACGCCAGCACGGCGCACGCCAACGACGACGTCTACGCGGTGCAGTTGGACATCACCTTCAGCGGCGTTCTTGACCTGCACCGGCTGCGCCACGCAATTCACTCCGTGATCACTCGCCACCCGAACCTGGTGGCCCGGTTCCACAAACAATTCGACCTGCCGGTGCAGGTCATCCCGGCCGACCCCGCGCCGGTGTGGCGGTATCTCGAACTAGACGCGGGTGATGTCGATCTTGATGAGCGGGTTCAACGGGTGTGCGCTGCCGAACGCGCCGCCGTGTGTGAGCTGGCCGACGAACCGGCTTTTCGTGCCACGGTGATCCGTACCGACGAAGGTCGGCATCGGTTTGTGCTGACCTTCCACCACATCGTGATGGACGGCTGGTCGCTGCCGATTCTGCTGGGCGAGATCTTCGCCGGCTATTACGGGCAGCATCTACCCGCACCCGCGCCGTATCGCAGCTTTGTCAGCTGGCTGGCCGACCGCGACCTCCACGCCGCCGAGACGGCCTGGCGCGCAGTGCTCGACGGCTTGGACACCCCCACCCTGGTCGGCCCGCCGAATCGGCCGGGGCTCGGGCGTCGGGGCGTGGAATCGATTCGGGTGTCCGCCGAAACCTCCCGGGCGATCAGCGAACTGGCCCGCTCATCCCACACCACCGTCAACACCGTGTTGCAAGCCGCGTGGGCCCAACTGCTGATGTGGCTGACCGGCCAGCACGACGTCGTATTCGGCACCACCGTCTCGGGAAGACCGGCCGAAGTGATCGGCGCGGACTCCATGGTGGGCCTGTTCATCAACACCGTGCCGGTCCGAGCGCATATCACCGCGGCCAGCACCACAACCGACCTGCTCGACCAAATGCAAACCGCCTACAACGACACACTGGACCACCAACACCTGGCACTAAACGAAATCCACCGAATCACCGGCCACGACCAGCTGTTCGACACCCTGTTCGTGTACGAAAACTATCCGGTCGACACCGCCGCGTTCTCCGGCATCGACGGGTTGGGTATCACCGAGATCCACGGTCGCGAATCCACCCACTATCCGTTGACGATGGCGGCCCGGCCGGGCAATGAACTGGAGCTTCGCGTCGAATTCGATACCGATGTGTTCGCGGCGGACAGCATCGACGCGCTGATCCAACGATTGCTGCGGTTGTTGGTGGCGATGAGCGCCGATCCGGGGCAGCGACTTTCGGCGGTAAATCTGCTCGACGAGGCCGAGCACGCCAGGCTGAATGAGTTCGGTAACCGCGCGGTGCTGACCCGGCCTGCGCTCCCCGCGGTGTCGATTCCCGAGTCGTTCGCCGAACAGCTGGCCCGCACCCCCGAGGCGGTAGCGGTGACCTTCGGCGGCAACTCAATGACCTACCGCGAACTCGACCAAGCCGCCAACCGGCTGGCGCACCTGCTGGCCGCCCATGGCGCCGGCCCGGGACAGTGTGTGGCGCTGCTGCTTTCGCGTTCCGCCGACGCGGTGGTGGCGATGCT
This sequence comes from Mycobacterium senriense, assembly GCF_019668465.1. NCBI lineage: Bacteria > Bacillati > Actinomycetota > Actinomycetes > Mycobacteriales > Mycobacteriaceae > Mycobacterium > Mycobacterium senriense. The sequence continues at coordinate 7,904 of NZ_AP024830.1, forward strand.
GGCGGTCTTGAAGACGGGGGCGGCCTACCTGCCGATCGACCCCGCGCTGCCGGCGGCGCGCATCAGATTCATGATCGGCGATGCTCAGCCGATTGCCGCGATCACCACCGCCACGCTGCGCCCCCGGCTGAACGAGGGCGACGTCACGGTCATCGACGTCGACGATCCCCGAATTGCCACGCAACCCAGCACGGCATTGCCGGGGCCCGATCCCGACGAAACCGCTTACCTGATCTACACCTCGGGCACCACCGGCGTGCCCAAAGGCGTGGCCGTCACCCACCGCAACGTGACCCAGCTGATGACGTCACTGGACACCTGGACGGCATCGAAACAGGTGTGGGCGCAGTGGCATTCGCTGGCGTTCGATGCCTCAGTCGAGGAGATCTGGGGTGCGCTGCTACAAGGTGGGCGGCTGGTGGTGGTCCCCGAGTCGGTGGCCGACTCACCGGGTGACTTCCACACCTTGCTGGTTGCTGAGCGGGTCAGCTTCCTAAGCCAAACCCCTTCTGCGGTGGCGGCACTGCCCGTGGAGGGGCTGGACGCGGTGTCATTGCTGGTGGCCGGTGAGGCGTGTCCGGCCGAGGTGGTCGATCGGTGGGCGCCGGGTCGGGTCATGGTCAACGCTTACGGCCCCACCGAGACCACGGTGTGTGCGTCCAGGACTGCGCCGTTGACGGCCGGGGCGGGGGCGCCGCCGATCGGTGCGCCGGTGCCCACCGCGGCTTTGTTTGTGTTGGACGGGTGGCTGCGCCCGGTACCGATCGGGATGGTCGGTGAATTGTATGTGGCCGGCGGCGGCGTCGCTGTCGGGTATGTGCGCCAAAGCCCTTTAACGGCTTCGCGATTCGTGGCGTGCCCGTTCGGCGGGCCGGGGACGCGGATGTATCGCACCGGAGATCTGGTCCGCTGGGGCCCCGATGGGCAGCTGCACTACCTCGGGCGCGCGGACGAACAGGTCAAGATCCGCGGCTATCGCATCGAACTCGGCGAAATCCAAACCGCGCTAAGCGCATTGGACGGCGTCGACCAAGCCGCCGTCATCGCCCGCGAAGACCGCCCCGGCGACAAACGCCTAGTCGGCTACATCACCGGCACCGCAGACCCCACCCAGGCGCGGACCGCCCTGGCCGAGCGGCTACCGGCCTACATGATCCCGACCGCGGTGGTCACGCTCGACGCCCTCCCACTCACCCCTAACGGCAAACTCGACACCCGCGCCCTGCCCGCTCCCGAATACACCGGGAGCGGGTATCGCGCCCCGGGTGATCCGGTCGAGGAGATCCTGGTCGATATCTACGCCGACATGCTGGGTGTGCGGCGGGTAGGTGTCGACGACTCGTTCTTCGATTTGGGCGGGGATTCGCTGTCGGCGATGCGCCTGATCGCGGCGATCAACGCCTGCCTGGACGCCGATCTTTCGGTGCGTACCGTGTTCGACGCGCCCACAGTGGCTCAGCTGGCCCCACGTATCGGTATCGGCGGAGGCGGGTTAGAGCCGTTGGTGGCCGTTGCCCGTCCGCACGACGTGCCGTTGTCGTTTGCCCAATCCCGGTTGTGGTTCCTGGATCAGTTACAAGGCCCCTCTCCCGTCTACAACATCGCGGTGGCGCTGCGGTTGGGCGGGAACCTCGATGCCGAGGCGTTGGGCGCCGCACTAGCCGACGTGGTGGGCCGCCATGAGAGCCTGCGCACCCTGGTCGCCGCCCCCGGGGGGATTCCTCAGCAGCTGGTGCTGCCGGTCGAGCGGGTTGAGGTGGATTGGCAGATCGTTGAAGCCGGCAGCTGGGCGCCTGCCCGGCTGGATGATGCTTTGCAGGACGCGGCGCGCCATCCTTTCGATTTGGCAACCGAGATCCCTTTGCGAGCAACGCTTTTCCGCCTCGCCGAGGACGAACATGTGCTGGTGGCGGTGGTCCACCACATCGCCGGCGACGGCTGGTCGATAACCCCGCTGGCACGCGATCTGGGGGTGGCCTATGCGGCCCGGTGCAGCGGGCAAGCCCCGCAATGGGCGCCCCTGCCGGTGCAGTACGTCGATTACACGCTGTGGCAGCACTCCCAATTCGGAGATCTGGCCGATGGCCACAGTCGCATCGGTGCGCAGCTGGCCAGTTGGTTGCGGGAGCTGGCCGGGCTGCCCGAGCGGCTGCAGTTGCCCACCGATCGGCCCTATCCGTTGGTGGCGGATCAGCGCGGCGCCAGTGTGGCGCTGGAGTGGCCCGCAGCGGTGCAGCAGCGAGTGGCCACGTTGGCCGCCGAGCACAACGCCACCAGTTTCATGGTGGTGCAAGCCGCTTTGGCGGTGCTGCTCGCCAAACTCAGTGCCAGTTCCGATGTGGCGGTAGGGTTTCCGATCGCGGGGCGGCGTGATCCCGCGCTGGACGAGTTGGTGGGATTCTTCGTCAACACCTTGGTGCTGCGCGTCGAGTTGGGCGGTGATCCCACCGTGGCCGAGGTGCTGGCCCAGGTGCGAGCCCGCAGCCTGGCCGCCTACGAAAACCAAGACGTGCCCTTCGAAGTCCTTGTGGACCGCCTGAATCCGACCCGCAACCTGACCCATCACCCACTCGTGCAGGTCGTGTTGGCCTGGCAGAACTTCGCCGGGGACCCGGCCGCCGAGCTGAGCTTGGGTGATCTGGAGGTCACCTCGTTACCGGTGAACACCCAAACCGCACGCATGGACCTGACACTCTCACTGGCCGAACGCCGGACCCAGGCCGGTGCGCCCGCCGGAATAAGCGGAGCGGTCGAGTTCCGCACCGATGTCTTCGACCCCGACACCGTCGAGGCGCTCATCGCACGGTGGCAGCGGGTGTTGATGGCCATGACCGCCGACGCCAACCGCACGCTGTCATCGATCGACCTGCTCGACGAGCCTGAGCATGCCCGGCTGGCAGAGTTGGGTAACCGGGCGGTGTTGACCCGGCCGGCCGTCCCGACGGCGTCCATACCGATGTTGTTCGCCGAACACGTGGCCCGCACACCCGGGGCGGTGGCGGTCACCGCCGAGGGCCAGGCGATGACCTACCGCGAGCTCGATCAGGCCGCGAACCGGTTGGCGCATTTGTTGGCGGCCCACGCCGTGGGGCCGGGTCGGTCTGTGGCGCTGCTGTTTTCCCGTTCGGCCGAGGCGATCGTGGCGATCCTGGCCGTGCTCAAAACCGGGGCGGCGTACTTGGCGATCGACCCGGCGGTCCCCGCGGCGCGGATGCGGTTCGTGCTCAGCGACGCCGCGCCGGCGGCGGTGCTCACTACCGCCGAGCTATCTGAGCGGCTCGACGGGTTTGACGTGACGGTCATCGAGGCCGACGATCCCCGCATTCCCACCTACCCCAGCGCCGCCCTGCCGGCGCCGGGCCCGGACAACATCGCTTACCTGATCTACACATCGGGCACCACCGGTGTGCCCAAAGGCGTTGCCATCACTCACCACAACGTGACCCAGCTGTTGGCGTCACTGGACGCCGGGCTGCCCGCGCCGGGCGTGTGGACGCATAGTCACTCGTTGGCCTTCGACGTCTCGGTGTGGGAGATCTTCGGTCCGCTGCTGCGCGGTGGACACCTGGTGGTCGTACCCGAGCCGGTGGCCGGCTCACCGGACGACTTTCACCAGCTGCTGGTCGCTGAGCAGGTCAGCGTGCTGACCCAGACCCCCTCGGCGCTGGCGATGCTGTCCCCGCAGGGATTGCAGTCGACGGCGGTGGTGATGGTCGGTGAGGCCGGCTCGCCTGAGGTGGTGGACTGCTGGGCGCCGGGACGGGTGATGGTCAACGCATACGGCCCCACCGAGACGACGATGTGCGTGGCGATCAGCGCCCCGCTGGTAGTGGGTGCCGGAGTGGTGCCCATCGGTGCGCCGGTCGCCGAGGCGGGGTTGTTTGTGCTGGACGGGTGGTTGCGGCCGGTGCCCGCCGGGGTGATCGGCGAGCTGTATGTGGCCGGCGCCGGCGTGGGGGTCGGATATCTCGGCCGGGCCGGGTTGACCGGGTCACGCTTCGTGGCGTGCCCGTTCGGCGGGCCGGGGACGCGGATGTATCGCACCGGAGATCTGGTCCGCTGGGGCCCCGATGGGCAGCTGCACTACCTCGGACGCGCCGATGAACAGGTCAAGATCCGCGGCTATCGCATCGAACTCGGCGAAATCCAAACCGCGCTAAGCGCATTGGACGGCGTCGACCAAGCCGCCGTCATCGCCCGCGAAGACCGCCCCGGCGACAAACGCCTGGTCGGCTACATCACCGGCACCGCAGACCCCACCCAGGCGCGGACCGCCCTGGCCGAGCGGCTACCGGCCTACATGATCCCGGCGGCGGTGGTAGTCATCCAGGCGCTGCCACTGACCCCCAACGGCAAACTCGACACCCGCGCCCTGCCCGCTCCCGAATACACCGGGAGCGGGTATCGCGCCGCGAGTGACCCGGTCGAGGAGATCCTGGCCCGCATCTACGCCGACGTGCTGGGCGTGGACCGGGTGGGCGTCGATGACTCCTTCTTCGACCTGGGCGGCGACAGCATCTTGTCGATGCAGGTAGTGGCGCGGGCCCGGGCGGCCGGGGTGTTGTGTCGGCCGCGCGACATCTTCGTCGAGCAGACCGTGGCCCGGCTGGCCCGGGCGGCCACAGTGGCCGTCGACGTGGATAGACCGGACGATACGGGTATCGGCGCGGTGACCGCGACGCCGATCATTCACTGGCTGCAGTCAGTGGACGGCCCGATCGACGAGTTCAATCAGACGGTAATAGTGCGGGCACCGGTGGGAGTCACCGAGTCCGACGTCGTGGCGGTGCTGCAGGCGTTGCTGGACCGGCATGCCATGTTGCGGCTGCGCGTGGACGGCGACGGCGCGGGGGGCTGGTCGCTGTGGGTGCCCGAAGCCGGTGCGGTGGACGCGGCCGCGACTCTGCAGCGGGTCGACGTGCTCTCCGCTGAGGCCCTGGCGGCGGCCCGGGCCCGGCTCAACCCGGACACCGGCTCCATGCTCAGCGCCTTATGGGTGGCCGACACCGGCGAACTGGCCGTGATCATCCACCACCTGGCCATCGACGGGGTGTCCTGGCGAATCTTGTTGGAAGACCTCAACATTGCCTGGGCCCAGCACCACAGCGGCCAACCGATCGCCCTGCCGACGGGCGGCACCTCGTTCGCGCGATGGTCGGCGCTGCTCGCCGAGCACGCGCACGCCGCGACGGTGGTCGACCTTGCGAGGCCATGGCGGCAGGTGGCCGCCGCGCCGGCGCTATTGCCGGCGGCGCAACCCGCGGTCGATACCTATGCCAGTGCCGGGCAGTTGTCGGTGCAGCTGGACACAGAGACCACCCAAATCCTGCTCGGCGAGGTGCCCACAGCGTTTCATGCCGGCATTCAGGACATCTTGCTGATCGGGTTCGGGATGGCGGTGGCGGAGTTCTTGGGCACCGGCGCCGCGCCGATCGGGATTGACGTCGAAGGCCACGGCCGCGACGAGGAACTGGCCGCCGAGGTCGACCTGTCCCGCACCGTGGGGTGGTTCACCACCAAATACCCGGTGTCGTTGACCGTGGGCGGGCTTCCCTGGTCGCAGGTGCTCTCCGGTGCGCCCGCGCTGGGCGCGGTGATCAAGGACGCCAAAGAACAGCTGCGCACCCTGCCCGATCCATTGACCTACGGTCTGTTGCGCTATTTGAACCCCGAGGTCGATCTGCCCCACTCCGATCCGCCGATCGGATTCAACTACCTGGGACGGCTGGGGGCCGCGGCCGCCGAGCTTTCCGAGGAGCTGTGGCGGATCAGTCCGGACGGTAAGTCGGCGGCCGCGGCGGCCGTGGCCATACCCATGCCGCTTGGGCACACCGTGGAACTCAACGCGGTCACCGAGGACGCCGACACCGGTCCCCTGCTACACGCCACCTGGACCTGGGCGCCCTCGGCACTGGATCACACCCAAGTCAACCGCCTGGCCCGGCTGTGGTTTGACGCCCTGGCCGGCATCTGCGCCCATGTGCGCGGCGGTGGCGGCGGGCTGACCCCGTCGGACATCGCGCTTGCCGGGCTGAGCCAGCAACAGATCGACGAGCTGGAGCGCCAATATGCGGATCGCTGACGTTTTGCCTTTGACTCCCCTCCAGCAGGGGGCTGTTCTTTCATGCCAGCACCGCACAGGGTCACGGCGACGATGTTTATGCGTCTCAGCTAGACATCACCGTGACCGGCACGCTCGACCCGGACCGCCTGCGCGAAGCGGTACAGACCGCGATCGACCGGCATCCCAACCTGGCGGCTCGCTTCTTCGAACGGTTCGGGGAGCCGGTTCAGATCATCCCGGCCGATCCGGCGCCGGGGTGGCGGTACGCCGACCTCGCCGCCGGGGACGGCGAATCCGGCGTCGATGAGCATTTCCGGCAGATTTGCGCAGCCGAACGCGCCGCGGTGTGCGATCTGGCTGGAGGGCCGGCCTTCCGGGTGGCCGTGATCCGCACCGCCGCCGAGCAGTACCGGTTGGTCCTGACCAACCATCACATCGTGCTCGACGGCTGGTCGCTGCCGATCCTGCTGCAGGAAATCTTCGCCGCCTATTACGGACAGCGACTGCCCGCGGCCGCGTCGTATCGGGAGTTCGCCGCCTGGCTCGCGACGCGTGACCTGGAAGCCGCCCACACCGCTTGGCGTTCGGTGCTGGCCGGCTTTGACACGCCCACCCTGGTCGGCCCGGCGAATCGGTTGGGGCTCGGTCGTCGCGGGGTCGCCTCATCGCGGCTATCCCTCCACACCACGCAATCGCTAAGCGAACTGGCCCGCTCTCGCCACACCACCGTCAACACCGCGCTGCAAGCCGGTTTTGCACAACTCCTGACATGGCTGACCGGCCAGCACGACGTCGTGTTCGGCACCGCAGTCTCGGGTAGGCCGGCCGAGCTGGTCGGTGCGGAATCGATGGTTGGCCTCTTCATCAACACCGTGCCGGTGCGGGCGCGTATCACACCGGCCAGCACCACCGCCGACCTGCTCGATCAGATGCAAACGGCCTACGCCGACACGCTGGAACACCAGCATGTGGCACTCAGCGAGATTCACCGAATCACCGGTCAGGACAAGCTGTTCGACACCTTGTTCGTGTTGGAAAACTATCCCGTCGACACCGCGACCCTGTCCGGCGGCGACCACCAGCTGGCCATTACCGAGTTCACCGGCCGCGAGTACAACCACTACCCGCTGACGGTGCAAGCCACCCCCGGGCCGCCAACTGGGGCTGCGCGCCGAGTACGACACCGACGTGTTCGACGCCGACAGCATTCAGGCGCTGATCGACCGGTTTGAGCGGGTGTTGGTGGCGATGACCGCTGACCCGAACCAGCGGCTGTCGTCGATTGATCTGCTCGACGCCGGTGAGGTTGCCCGGTTGGACGCGGTCGGCAACCGCGCCGCGTTGACCCGATCGGGGCCGCCGCCGATGTCGGTTCCAGCGCTGTTCGCTGAACAGGTGGCCCGCGCTCGGCAGTGCGAGTGGAGGTGCTGGAGTCTTGTGTCCCAGTTACCAGGTTAACCTTAGCAATACGTAACT